>NZ_CP147861.1:980000-1017500 GCF_051127865.1 Mesorhizobium sp. RIZ17 | reverse complement strand
TAAGTTCCGACCTGCACGAATGGCGTAACGACTTCCCCGCTGTCTCCAGCATAGACTCAGTGAAATTGAATTCCCCGTGAAGATGCGGGGTTCCTGCGGTTAGACGGAAAGACCCCGTGCACCTTTACTATAGCTTTACATTGGCATTCGTAGTGGCATGTGTAGGATAGGTGGTAGGCTTTGAAACCTGGGCGCCAGCTCAGGTGGAGCCACCCTTGAAATACCACCCTTATTACTATGGATGTCTAACCGCGGCCCGTTATCCGGGTCCGGGACAATGTATGGTGGGTAGTTTGACTGGGGCGGTCGCCTCCTAAAGAGTAACGGAGGCGCGCGATGGTGGGCTCAGAACGGTCGGAAATCGTTCGCTGAGTGCAATGGCATAAGCCTGCCTGACTGCGAGACTGACAAGTCGAGCAGAGACGAAAGTCGGTCATAGTGATCCGGTGGTCCCGCGTGGAAGGGCCATCGCTCAACGGATAAAAGGTACGCCGGGGATAACAGGCTGATGACCCCCAAGAGTCCATATCGACGGGGTTGTTTGGCACCTCGATGTCGACTCATCGCATCCTGGGGCTGGAGCAGGTCCCAAGGGTATGGCTGTTCGCCATTTAAAGCGGTACGTGAGTTGGGTTCAGAACGTCGTGAGACAGTTCGGTCCCTATCTGCCGTGGGTGTAGGAATATTGAAAGGATCTGTCCCTAGTACGAGAGGACCGGGATGGACGGATCTCTGGTGGACCTGTTGTGGCGCCAGCCGCATCGCAGGGTAGCTATATCCGGACGGGATAACCGCTGAAGGCATCTAAGCGGGAAACCCACCTTGAAACGAGTATTCCCTGAGAACCGTGGAAGACGACCACGTTGATAGGCCGGGTGTGGAAGAGCGGCAACGCTTGAAGCTTACCGGTACTAATAGTTCGATAGGCTTGATCGTTCTCATTACTTATATCCATCCGACAAAGTCGGATGGTCTGCCAGCGCTCACGCATGAGCGGCCCTTACGGGCCTATGCTCCGCGAGGGCGCCGGACGACCGGCGACGCGCAGTCGCGCTTGCGGGCTTCGCCCGTAGGCGAAATGCAGACGTCGCCTTGGCACGGAAAGACAGGCATCTGGCACAAGCAGATAGCGAGCAGTTATCCCTACTCGCTATTGGCTACTGCCTAATCCCTAACCCAGCTTCTCGATTTGAACGTGCGTTTTGCCGACCTGGTGGTTATGGCGGAGCGGCTGCACCCGATCCCATTCCGAACTCGGCCGTGAAACGCTCCAGCGCTGATGGTACTTCGTCTCAAGACGCGGGAGAGTAGGTCGCTGCCAGGTCTGCAAAGCGCACGTTCACCTCAAATCCGGATCAAATCCGGGTCGAGACCAAATCTTCTCTCTACGATAAGGCCCGCCAAACGGGATCCCGGGCCGCGCAAGCGGCCCTTTCATTTGGCGCCCTCTTGAATACGGTAAGCTCAAACTTACCTCTAAGCTCGCAAGCAAACGCTTGCTCGTAGTCGCAAGCAGACGCTTGCTCGTAGTCGCAAGCAGACGCTTGCTCGTAGGTGACGCGGGGTGGAGCAGCCCGGTAGCTCGTCAGGCTCATAACCTGAAGGTCACAGGTTCAAATCCTGTCCCCGCAACCACTTTCATCATAAATCTCTGGCCGTCTCGATCTGATCGAGGCGGCCTTATTGTTGGGCGGTCACGCGATCGCGGCGGTCCGCCATAGTTAGCTGCCTGCCGTTCAAACTCCAACTTTGGGAAAGGCTGGTCGCGGGAGAGCAAAGAAGAACTGAGCTTTGCGACTGACCGTCCAAAGACTCATTATTGCGACGATTCTCCGACAACCGGCGTCATGCGTTGGTGAAACGGTCGAGCACGTTGCGGGTGATCTGCTCGGTGAATCGGTCGCCGCGCTTGAGACCCATCACCCACTCGCATGTCGCGGCGGTCAGCACCTCGCCCTTGCCGCGCGTCATATGCACCATCATGCCGGCGCCGTATTTGTAGCGGGCGAGCCCTTCCGGCGTCACCTCGCCGGTGACGCATTTCACCAGGCCCTCATGGTCGCTGCTTCGGACATAGTAGCGGAAGCCTTCGCCGTCCGGCTCGTCCTCGGCAAGCACCGCCGGCGCCATGGCGAGGATCTCGATCGTTTCCGGCTGGCCGTCGACCGGGACGGGGTAGGGCAGGCCATGCCTGAACGTGTAGTCGAGACCATCGACCTCGTAGGCGAAGATGCGCTCCTTGTCGCCGAAGATGTCGGCATAGTGCAGCCCGGTGCGGGCAAACACCCAGTGCTCCGGCCGGTAGACGGTGAACCCTTTCTGGCCGTGCGGCGCGAAGCCGCCCCAGGAGGCATAGAGCCCATGCAACCCGTTGACGCCGACCGTCGAGGCGCCAGGCCAGGCGACGTCCTTGTCTTCCCAGGCGGTCGAGAGCAGATGCGCCAAGTCGGTGCCGGCGACCGGATCGGCGTTGATGGCGTTGAACTTGTGGCAGATCTGGCGCTTGCCGTCGTCCTCCAGGCGGATCTGCCAGAGGAAGTTGGCGCCAAAGCGCGCAAGCCTGCCGCCGCGCTCGACATAGGCTTCGATCGCCAGCCGCATCTCGCGGGTCCAGTATTCGTCGTGGCCGACAATGGTCACGCACGGATAGGCATCGAGCAGTTCCGGCCTGTAATGCAGGTCGGTCTGCGTGATCATGTCGAGTTCGTAGCCTTCCTTCTCCGCCCACAGCACGAAATGGCGGTCGAACTGCGCCCAGCCGGCGGCGGCGTAATACTGGCCGAAGCCGTTGGCATAGGCCCATTCCTTCATCGGGTAGCGCGGCGCGTCGCCGAACTCCGGCAGCGGGTCGGCGCAGATGCGCGGCGCCCCGGGCGGCAACCAGACGACGCCGCGGGTCCACGGGCGTTCGAGCGAAAGCACGGGCGAGGGCTGGTCCTTGCCCGGACCGACAACGCCGAAATAGTGGTTGGCGCCGCCGAAATCATTGTAGGCGGTCCAGGTGCCGGTCGGCAGGATCATCAGGATCTTCGCGCGTCGCGTCGCCGCTGTCGGCCGCACGACGAAGAAATGGTGCTGGACGAACTTGCCGCCATTGGCGCGGGCGCAGGTCGAGACGACGCGGTAGAAGCCCGAGCGCAGATCGGCCGGCAGGCGCCAGCGGTGGCTGACGGGCCAGCCACAGCCGGAGCGGTATGCATCCGCCGGCGTCGGCGCGAAGACGCCGGCGATGTCCTCGACCTTGTGGACGGTTTCCGGCCGATAGCCGTCGCGGTAGATCTCCAGGGTCCAATGCGGCGCGGTGGTCGAGGAGTGGAAGACGACCTCGTCGCCCGGGTCGTAGGACATCGTGTCCGTGTAGGTGTAGACCTCGGGCAGGGCGGGGTCGCCGCGCGGCGCCTCGTACCAGGGGTTGGAGTGCCAGTGCTCGTCGGCGGACATCGCCCAGGCTTTGCGCGGGCGGATGTTGACGGGGCCGAGCTCGGGCGGAACAAAATCGTCTTCACGGGACATGGGCTTGCTCACTCAGATCATCAGCTGGAAAGGTCGGTCAAAGCGTGTACGAGACGAGCTGGCCGGGCAGGCCAAGCGTCACCCAGAGCCGGCCGTCATGGACGCAGCAATTGGTCGGGTCGCTGCCTTCGCCGCAATCAATCATCTCGACCAGCCGTCCAGTGGTGTCGAGGATGGCGACCCGGTCGCCGGTGCTGCCGGTGACGTAGAGCAGGCCCTCGTGGAAGACCATGCCGTCGGGATTGAAGCGGTCGTCGAGACGGACCCATTCGGTCATCGCGCCGACGCTGCCGCCCTTCCAGTCGAAGCGCAGCAGACGATGCTCCGTGGTGACGCCGACGATCAGCGAGCCGTCGGGATGGAACACCAGCCCGTTCGGAAAGCCGGTCATCTTGGCCAGCGCGCGGACCTTCCGGTCCTGTCCCGCCGCAAGCAACTGCCCGCCATAATAGGCTGCGTGGTCGGCGCCCAGCACCTCCCAGTTCTGCGGGTCGGTGAACACGACCTCGCCTGCCGGCGTGAAGATCAGGTCGTTCGGCCGCGACGGTTTTGCGCCTGGGAGTTGGTCGGCGAAATTCTCCCAGCGCCCGTTAAGCTCGAGGCGCTGGATGCAGCCGGGGATCATCGGCGCGGCGAAGTGCAGCGTCTCCAACGACTCCGGCGCAAGTCCGCCATTGTTGCAGATGTAGAGCGCCCCATCCGGGCCAAGCCGCATGCCGTTGGGCGCGCCAGGCAGCGTTGCCAATTCGCGCACCTCGCCGTCCTTGAAGGCGCGGACCTTGGCATGCAGCAGGTCGACGAAGGCGATCGAACCGTCCGGGAGCGCCACTGGCCCCTCCGGAAAGCCCAGGCCCGTCACATGGATTTCCTTCGACCGTTTCATAGCGCCTCTCTCCCCTTCGATGTGCTTCTAGCTGGCGGCGGCCAGCCCGCGCCTGGCGCGTCCCACCTCGGCGCCCGCCCGTGCCGTTTCTTCGGGCGCAAGGTGGCAGGCCACCATCTGGCCGGTGCCGGGCATGGCGCGCAGCGCCGGCACCTTCTCCCGGCAGATGTCGCGCGCCAGGTGGCAGCGCGGCTGGAACCGGCAGCCGGATGGCACGTCGGCCGGATTGGGCGGATCGCCGGTGAGCATGATGCGTTTCCAGCCGACCTGGCGGCGCGCGGCAAGCGTCGGCGCGGCCGACAGCAGCGCCTGCGTGTAAGGATGCAGCGGCCGCTGCATGATCGCGTCGGCCGTTCCCTGCTCGATGATGGTGCCGAGATACATCACCGCAATGCGGTCGGCGACGTGACCGATGACGTCGAGGTCATGCGAGATGATCAGGTAGGAGATGCCGCGCTTGCGCTGGATCTGCAGCATCAGGTTGACGATCTGCGCCTGGATCGACGGATCGAGCGCCGAGGTCGGCTCGTCGGCGACGATGATTTCCGGTTCGAGCGCCAGCGCCCTTGCGATGGCGATGCGCTGCAGCTGGCCGCCGGAAAACTGTCCGGGCAGTTTTTGGATGTCGATGTTCTCCAGCCCGACGAAGGAGAGAAGCTCGCGCATGCGTGGCTCAAGCCCGGCGCCAAGCTTGACGCCATGGGTATCAAACGGCTCGCGCATCACTTCGGCGATGGTCATGCGCGCGTTGAGCGAGGCGAGCGGATCCTGGAACACGGCCTGCAGGCGGCGGCGGATCGGCAGCATGCGCCGGCTGGCGAAACCGGTCACGTCGATGCCGTCGAAGCGCACGCGCCCGTCCGTCACGTCGACCAGCTTGAGTGCCAGCCGGGCGAGGGTGGATTTGCCGCATCCGCTTTCGCCGACCAGTCCCAGCGTCTCACCCTTGCCGACGGCCAGCGAGACTCCGGCCACCGCCTGCACGGCGCGGCCGCCGCGGCGCTGCGAAAAGGTCTTCGAGACGGCATCGAGCTCGAGAAGCGCCATGGTCAGCTCCTCGCGACCTGAAGGGACATCGCCGCCTCGATCGGATGGTGGCAGGCAAGCTCCACGGCGCCGAATTTGCGCCGCGGCGGCTCGATGGCCTTGCAGTCGTCCTGCGCGCGCGGACAGCGCGGATGGAAGCGGCAGCCCGATGGGAAGGCGCCCAGCCCGGGCGCGCCGCCGACGATGGCGTTGAGCTCCTGCTTGGCCGGCGTTTGCGAAATCATGGCGCTGGTCATCAACGCCGCGGTGTAGGGGTGCGAGGGCTGCAGCATGATGGAATCGGCCGGCCCGACCTCGGCGATGCGGCCGGCATAGAGCACGAGGATCCGGTCGGCGACTTCAGCGACGACGCCCATGTCGTGGGTGATCAGGATGATCGTCAGCGCCAGCTCGCGCTTCAGCTCGGCAAGCAGCTCGAGCATCTGCGCCTTGATGGTGACGTCGAGCGCCGTCGTCGGCTCGTCGGCGATCAAAAGGCTCGGCCCGGCGGCCAGCGCCATCGCGATCATGGCGCGCTGCCGCATGCCGCCGCTGATCTCGTGCGGATAGGCGGAGGCGACGCGGCGCGGGTCGGGAATGCGGACGCGCTCCAGCATCTCCACGGCACGCTTTCTTGCCTCGGCGCGGCCGGCAAGGCCGTGCGCGACGAGGGTCTCCGCGATCTGGTCGCCGACCGGCCAGACCGGGTTCAGCGAGCTCTGCGGGTCCTGATAGATCAGGCCTATCTCCGGGCCGCGCAGCTTGCGCAATTCGGCATCGGGCCGCTTCAGCATTTCGCGATCCTTGAAGCGGATCGAGCCGGAGACGAAGGCGGTGGGCGGCTGCAGCCCGGCGATCGACATGCCGGTCAGCGACTTGCCCGAGCCGGACTCGCCGATGATGACGAAGGTCTCGCCCTCGGCGACGTCGAAGGAAATGCCGTCCACCGCGACGAGGTTCTGGCCCTCGCGCTGGAAGCCGATTGCGAAGTCGCGGACCGACAGGATCATGCGGCCCGCCTCGACGCGAGCGCGTCGCCGATCAGCGAGAAGGCGGTGGCGGTCAGCATGATCATGGTGCCGGGAAAGACCAGATACCACCAGGCCGAGCCGAAATAGGGACGCGAGTCGCGGATCAGCAGGCCCCATTCCGGCGTCGGCGAATTGGCGCCGAGACCGAGGAAGGAAAGGGCGGTGACGGCGACCAGCGCGTAGCCGATGTCGGTGGTGACGCGCACATTCACCTCCTGGATGACGAAAGGAATGATGTGGCGGCGCAGGATGGTCATCTCCGACACGCCGAGCGCGCGGGCGGCCTCGACATGCGGCCGTTCGCGCAGGCGCAGCACCTCGCCGCGCACCAGCCGCGCATAGCCCGGCCACCAGATTATCGCGAGCGACAGCGCCACGCTGTCGAGGCCGCGCCCGATCGAGGCGGCGACGGCCAACGCCAGCACCAGCGCCGGGAAGCCGAAAAACAGGTCGACGATGCGCATCATCAAATTGTCGATGCTCTGGCGCGCCATGCCGGAGACCGCGCCATAGACCACGCCGAACAAGGCGGAAGCGAAGACGATGGCGATCGCAACGCCCAGTGAATAGCGGGTGCCATAGACGATGCGCGAGAAGACATCGCGGCCACCCTCGTCCGTGCCGAAGACATGCGTGAGGCTCGGCGGTTTCAGCCGGTCTGCCATGGCAAGCGCGATCGGGTCGTGCGGCGCGATCAGGCCGGGCAGAAGCGTGAAGGCGGCCAGGATCACCACCATCAGCAGCGCAAGCGGCACCAGCACGCCCCTCGGCCTTGCGATGGTCCAGCGCGTAAGCTGGGTCGAAATGCTCATGAGCCGACACTCTGCACGCGTGGATCGATCACCGGATAGAGAAGGTCCATCACCAGGTTGATGATCACGAAGCCGGCCGTCGAGACGATCGCCAGCGCGATGACCGGCGAATAGTCGAAGACCTGGAACGACTGGTAGGCGTAGAGGCCGATGCCGGGCCAGTCGAAGATGACCTCGACAAGGATCACCCAGCTGATCATGTAGCCGAACTGCATGGTGGTCGCCGTCAGGATCGGCGACAAGGCGTTGCGCAAGATGTGCTTGAACAGGATGCGGTTGGGCGACAGGCCCTTGCCGCGCGCCGTGCGCACGTAGAGCCGGCTCTGCTCCTGGATGAGGGCGGCGCGCGACAGCCGCGTGCCGACCGCGAGCAGGTTGACGACGATGGTCGCGGCGGGAAGCGCCAGGTGCTTCAGGCTGGCGAGAAAGGCCGAGAGGCTGCCGGCCAGCAAGGAATCGATGAGCAGGAAGCCGCTGATCACAGGCGGCGCCGTCTCGCGGATCGGGAAGCGCGAGCCCAGCGGCAGCCAGTGCAGTTTGTAGAAAAAGAAGAACTGCAGCGTCATGCCGAGCCAGAAGACGGGAATGCCGGTGCCGATCATGGTGATAAGGCGGATCGCGCCGTCCACCGCGCCGCCGGGGCGGCGGGCGGCGAGGACAGCCAGCGAAAAGCTGATCGCCAGATAGAGGATGAAGCTGACGATCAGCAGCTCCAGCGTCGCCGGCAGATACTGCTTGAGGTCGGTGCTGACGCTGCGGCGTGTGCGGATGGACTCGCCAAGGTCACCCTTGGCGAGACCGATCATGTAGGAGGCGAACTGCTCCGGCAGCGGGCGGTCGAGACCGTGCTCGATGCGGATGCGCTGCACGGTCTCTTCGGAGGCGTTCTGGCCGGCCAGAAAGGCGGCGGGGTCGGCCGGAACGACACGGCTGAGGAAGAAGGTTATGACCGCGACGGCGATGAGGACGACAAGACCCCACACCAGACGCTTGAACAGGAAGGCGATCACAACCGTGCTGTCCGCATGCTCACCCCGCTGCTGCTACTTGCTGTACATTTCCCAGAACCGGGCGTTGATGTATTCGGCCGGGTCGATGCGGTAGCCGCCGATCCGGTCAGGCTCGGGCACCACGGTCTTCGGCCGCGCGGTCCAGATGATGTAGTGCGAGTCCACCACGATATCGGCCGCCTGCTTGAGCAGCTTGCCGCGCTCGGTCGGGTCGGCGATCGTCGGCAGCTTGGCCACGAGGTCTTGCAGCGTCTGGTCGAAGAATTTGCCGGAATTGTAGAACCCGCCCTTGAGATAGTGCGCGGCGAAGAACTTAGTCGCGTCCGACGGACTGAGGTTGGCGTTGCCGAGCACGAAGCAGTTGCTCTTGTCGGATTTGATGGCGGTGATCGCCTCGACGAAGGGCTGCTCCTCGATCTCGACGGTGACGCCGAGCTGCTGGGCCGACGATTGGAGAACGGTCGCGGCGAAACGGAATTCCGGGAAGCCGGCGGGCACCGAGCACTTCATCTTGGCATTGGCGAGACCCGATTTGGCAAGCGCCGCCTTGGCGCGGTCGAGGTCGGTCTTGATCTCGGCCTCTTCCTTTTCAGGGCTGCCGGGGAACCAGGAGGGCACCGGGCCGCGGCCGACTTCGGCCTTGCCCTGGAAGGACTGCACCATGGCGTTGTAGTCGAACGCTTTTACCAGAGCCTCGCGGAAATCCTTGTTGTTGGTCGGCGCCAGATCCATGTTGAGATAGATCGCCGGCCAGGCCCACAGATTGTTGCCTTCGACCAGATGGAAGCCGCTGCTGGTGCCGATGCGCAGCGCCTCGTCGAGCGGCACGAAATTGGCGAGGTCGAACTCACCGCCTTCAAGGCCACGGGCGCGGTTGGCGCCGTCGGTGACGAAACGGTCGAGCACGCGGTCGAAGGGCTTTTCCGGGAACTTGCCCCACCATTTGTCGTTGCGCTTCAACTCGATCTGGGTGCCGCGCGTCCAAGACACGAATTCGTAGGGGCCGGTGCCGTTGGCGTTCTCGTTGAACCAGGCCTGGCCGAGATCGTCGTTGTGCTTGGCGATGTCCTCGTCGGACAGCATCTCGATACGGCTGAGGTTGGACGCGAGGAAGACGGTCGGCGCCTTGGTCTCGATCTTGACGGTCTTGGGATCGACCACTGTGACGCTGGCGATGTCGTCGACCAGATAGGACTGGCCCTGGCCGATCTTCAGCAGCCGGTCGAGCGTCGCCTTGACGTCGTTGGCGTCAAAGGCGGTGCCGTCGTGGAAGGTGACGCCGTCGCGCAGCTTGAAGGTCCAGACCTTGCCGTCCTGCTTCCAGTCCGTTGCAAGCGCCGGCAGCAATTTGGACGGATCGGAGAGGTCGAAGTCGACCAGTCGATCGTAGATGTTGCGGGTGACCGTGAACTCCCAGTTCACGTTGGCCTTGGCCGGGTCGATGGTGCTCGGCTCGCCGGCATCGGCATAAACGAAGGTGGACGCGTCGTCGGCGAATGCCGAGCAGGAGACGCCGCCCATCAAGAGGCCGAGCGCCATTCCCAAAATCCCATTGCGAAGCTTCATTGTTCTCCCCTTATTTTTGGTCTCTGGAAATAGAATATATCATATATGATGAAGGTCGCAAGCGCGCATGATGAGGTTTCCGCGCCGCGTGGCGAGCGGTGAAAACACAGCGTTGAGCAAGGCGGAAAAGCTTAGCCTTCACGGCCCATCCGGGGATTTCTCCTCGGATCGAGCGGGCCTGGACGCCGGGGTTTTCTGGAGGGTGTCGGCTAGCGCCGCGACCGTCGCGGAAGCTCGCCTGCGGTGTCTTCCCTGCTCTCGATGGCGGCGAGGTGCTCGACGAATTTGCGGCCGCCCTCGATCAGGTCCTGTTCGAAGGCGCGCCGCAGCGCCACGTCGTCCTTGGCGCGCAAGGCGGCGATCACGTTGACGTGCTGGTGCTGGCCTTCATAGGTCGGGTGGCCATGCGGGTAGAGCAGGCTGAGCAACGGACCGGCCTGGATCCACAGTCTCTCGATCATCTCGATCAGATGCGGCATTTCCGATTTGCGATGGACCGCGAAGTGGAAGTCGTAATTGTGCTGAAGCGCGGCCGCGTAGTCCTTGGTGCGCTCGGCCTCGATCAGCTTGTAATGGATATCCTCGAGGGTTTTCAGGAACGGCTCGTCGATATGCGGCATTGCCTTTGACGCGGCATAGGGCTCGAGCACCAGCCGGATGTCGCGCAACTCCAGATATTCCTTGAGGCTGATCCGTCGCACGCGGATGTAGTAACCCGGCTTCATCTCCAGCGCGCCGTCCTTGACCAGCTGGAAGATGGCCTCGCGCACCGGCGTCTCGCTGGTGCCGAGCTGCTGGGCGAGGTCGCGGATCTTCAGCCGGTCGCCGGGATGGAGTCGCGCCGACATCAACTCCTGGCGAAGACGCAGGTAGATCTGCGAAGACAGGCTCGTCGCCTGGATCTCAGGCAGGTTCTGCATTCGTCAGCGGACTCGCTTCTCGCATCTGGCCAATGGTTCTCAAGATCATACGCCGCCGGACCTGTCCATATCGCGGGCCCGCAGCCATTCGAAAAATCCGGTTCATAAGAACGGTGCCGCCGTGCTTGCTAACCGGGCAACAAACCCTTTCCGTAATTGCCGTATCGCTTGCCGACCCGCTCCATTTCCGCTTCGGGAAGCAGGGCCGGCTCGCCGACCTGCAACGCCATCAGATACTGACGCGCCAGCGTCTCCAGTTTCACGGTGGTCTGGAAGGCGGCTTCCAGCGTCTTGCCAATGGCGATCATGCCGTGATTGGCGAGCAGACAGGCGGTGCGATCCTTGAGCGCCTCGACCGCCGACGCCCCGAGATCGGCCGTGCCAAAGGTGGCGTAGCGGGCGCAGCGCACATCGGTGCCGCCGAAGGCCGCGACCATGTAATGGAACGACGGCAGCGGCTTGCGCAGGCATGCCAGCGCCACGCAGGCATCGGCATGGGTATGGATCACCGCATTGGCGGCCGGGTAGGCCTTGAGGATCGCGGCGTGCATGTGCCATTCGCTGGATGGAAGGCCTTCGCCCCTGATGGCGCCGTGGGGATCGACTTGGACGAGCCGGTCCGGCGTGAGATTGCTGCTGTTGGCTCCCGTCGGTGTGATCAGCATGCCGCCTGATACCCGCCGGCTCACATTGCCGCTGTTGCCGTGATTGAAGCCCTTGTCCTGCAGACGGCTGACCGTTTCCACAATGGCGTTGGGCAGATTGTCTTCGTTGATCATCAGGGCTCCCGATGCCGCATGGATTCCAGCGTCGGCAAGAACATGTCGGGTGGTCCGAGCTTTCCGGATTTGAGGCTGAGCGCGACGATCTCGCCTTCTTCCGTCGTCGCGCGCGCGATGCCGGGACCCTGGTAGGCGCCGATCCTCAGGCGATCTACTCCAAGCTGCTCGACCACCGATCCGGACGTCTCGCCGCCCGCGACGAGGAAGCGCCGGACGCCGCGCCTGCGCAGTTCCGCGGAGAGCCTGCCAAGAATAGCCTCGGCGAAGCTTGCCGCGCCTTCGCGCCCATGTCTTGCCTGCGCGGTGCCGACCTGCTCCGGGCCGGCGGAGGTGGCGATCGCGATCGGGCCATCGTCGAGATGCGTGCCCGCCCAGTCGAGCGCCTGCTCAACCGCAGCTTCGACGCTTCCGACCGAAGCGATGTCGATGCGATGCACCGGCCTTGCCTGCTCGAACGCAGCGAGCTGCTCCAGCGTGCGTTCCGCGCAACTGCCTGCCAACACCACGCCCGGGCCTTCCACCGCCGGCAGCGGCCGTTTCGGCGGCGCGTCGTCGAGCCAGCCGCGCTCGCGCCAAAGCGCGGGATAGTGACGGATGATCGGCGCGTTGCCGGTCATCAGCGGCCAGTCGACGGTGAGCGCCGCGACCGCGGCAAGATCTTCGGCATAGATCGCGTCCATGATGACGTGCCGCACACCTTGCGCGACCAGATGGTCGAGATAGGCTTGGCGGCTGGCGGGCTCCGCCCGCACGACATTGTGCGGCAACAGCCCGACGGCGAGTCTCGACTGCCGTTGCAGCACGCGAACGAGATTGGGATCGGTCATCGGGGTCAGCGGATCGAACCGTTTCGGCGACTCCGAAACGAGCTGCGCGCCGACGAAGAGATGGCCCTGGAAAACGCTGCGCGCGAGATCGCCGGAACTCGGGCAGAAGCCGGTGTGCGTGGCCCGTGTCAGGGCCAGCAAACTGTCGGCCACCGGGCCGATATTGCCGTCATCGGTGGAATCGAAGGTGGCGCAATATTTGAAAAACAGCCGCCTCGCGCCGATGTCGAGCAGCCGCTGTGCGGCATCTTCCGATTTCCGCACGGCTTCGGCGGCGGAAATGACACGTGTCTTCTGCGCGACGACCACGGCGGGCGAGTTGGCGAAATGCTGGACCAGAGCAGGCCTGGTCACGAGGCCGCAGTCGACGCCGAGCGCCACCAGCATCGCGGCCGTTTCCATGCCGCCGGTGAGATCGTCGGCAACGATGCCGATGATGGGCTGCATTTTCTCCGCGTCCCCGAACTATTGTATGCAGATGATACATGATATATCGAATGCTGCAAACAAGTCTTGGCGAGTCGGGCGGAACGACGTCAGACGGGGCATCCTTCCATGGACCAGCATTCGAAGAGCATCGACGGCGCCTTGCGCGCCCGGGCAAAGCGCGTCATCCCCGGCGGCATGTGGGGGCATCAGAATGCACCGCGCCTGCCGGTCGGGTACCCCCAGTACTTCTCACGCGCGCAAGGGTGCCGCACCTGGGACGTGGACGGGCGCGAGTACATCGATTTCCTCTGCGGCTGGGGGCCGATGATTCTAGGCTATGGCGATGCCGACGTCGAGGCCGAGGCCGACAGGCAGCGGGCGCTCGGCGATGCGATGAACGGGCCGAGCGAGCGGCTGGTCGAATTGGCGGAACTCATGGTCGAGACCGTCCCGCATGCCGATTGGGCGATGTTCTCCAAGAACGGCACCGACGCCACGACGGCCTGCCTGACGATCGCGCGCGCGGGCACCGGGCGCCGCAAGATCATGGTCGCGCGCGGGGCCTATCACGGCGCCATTCCCTGGTGCTCGCCTTCGGTCGCCGGCGTCACGGAGGAAGACCGCGCGCATCTGGTTTATTACGACTATAACGACGTTGAGAGCCTGGAGGCTGCGGCCGAGCTGTGCAGGGGCGATCTCGCCGCGATACTGGTCTCGGCCTTCAAGCACGACCTTGGCAAGCCGCATGAATTGCCGACCGTGGCGTTTGCGCGAAAGGCGCGCGCGCTCGCCGACAGCGCCGATGCCGCGCTGATCGTCGACGACGTGCGCGCCGGCTTCCGCCTCAATATGGGCGGCAGCTGGGAAACGGTCGGCGTGCGGCCGGACATGGCCGCCTGGAGCAAGGCGATCGCCAACGGCCATGCGCTGGCGGCCGTCACCGGCAACGACCGTTTTCGCGAGGGAGCGACGCGCATCTTCACCACCGGCTCCTTCTGGACCGCCGGTGTGTCGATGGCGGCGGCGATCGCCACGATCCGGAAGCTGCGCGCCGTCGATGCGGTGGCGCATATGCAGGCCATGGGCCAGCGTTTCCGCGACGGCCTCGACGCGCAGGCGCGCAAGTGCGGCGTGCCCTTGCGGCAAAGCGGGCCGGTGCAGATGCCGGTGCTTTTGTTCGAGAACGATGTGGATCGCAAGCTCGGCGACACGTTCTGCCTGGAAGCGCTCGCCCGCGGCGTCTACCTGCATCCGGCGCACACGCTGTTTCTGTCGGCTGCCCACCAAAAGGCCGATATCGACGAGGCGCTGGCGGTGACGGACGAGGCTCTGGCGGCGGTCGCGCGGCTGCAGGCCTGACAGAGGTTACGGCGCGACGAAGCCTTCGTGTCCCTGCAGGAAGCGCAGGAAATCCTCGCCGCCCAGGATGAGGTCCCGCTCTATGGCGGTGCGCGCCTTTTCCGAATTCTTCTCGCGCAAGCCCTCGATCACCGTCAGATGCTCGGCGGCGCCGACATATTTGTGCTCGCCTTCCTTGAAGAAGACGGTCAGCATCGGCCCCATCGAGACCCACAGGCTCTCGATATGAGCGACCAGCATTTCCATGCCGGACAGTCGATAGACGGTGAAGTGAAAGTCGCGGTTGTAGCGGAATGAAAGTTCCGGATCGCCGGCCCGGTCCGCCTTCTCGAAGACTTTCTGGATGGCGGTCAGCTTGTCGATGTCATCCTTCGTCGCATTCTGGGCTGCTAGCCCGGCGGCAAGGCCCTCGAGCGACAGCCTTATGGTGCGCACCTCCATGTAGCGCGCCAGCGTCAGCGCCGGCACGGTGACGAAGCGGCCCGAGCGCAGTTCCAGGCCGCGCTCGCTGACCAGCCGAAGGCAGGCTTCGCGGGCGGGGGTGACGCTGGTGCCGAGCTGGTCGGCGAGATCCTGCATCACCAGGCGCTGGCCCGGCCGGAACTGCCCCGCGATCAGCCCTTCGCGAAGGGCGACATAAGCGCGTGCGGACAGGTTGCCTTGCTCGAGCGGCTGAATGTTCACGGCGAAGGTCTCCTCGGCATTGTTGTGTGGCGTCTTCTACCGGCGATGATTCTACAAGATATAACCAATAGACGCTTTTTCCTTCACTGTATTGACGTGCCTGCTAGAGCAGGATGACGATTTCGTTGAATCGTCGTCCTGCTCAGCTGTTTGTTGGAGCATGATCTTTTCCGAAAACCGGTTCCTACTTTTCGGGATCATGCTCTGGAGCGTTTCACCGTTTCCCTTTGTTTTTATGCAATTCCGAACGGAAAACCGCTCACACTTTTCCTGGAATTGCTCTAAGCGAGCAGGGATTGCGCGACGCTTTCGACGCCGGCCGCATCGAGCTTGTAGTGCCGGTAGAGATGGGTCGGCGGCGCGATGAGGCTGTACTCGTCCTTGATGCCATGCCGTACAAGCCTTGCGCCGCCGCCTTCCTCGGCCAGCACTTCGGCGACGGCGCCACCCAGGCCGCCGAGGATATTGTGCTCCTCGACAGTCAGGATGATGCGCGACTTGCGCGCCGCCGCCATCACCGCCTCGCGGTCGAGCGGCTTGATCGTGTGCATGTCGATGAGGCCGACGGAATGGCCCTTGCCGTTCAAGGCCTCCATCGCCTGCTTGGCCGAGTGCACCGCCATGCCGCAGGCGATGATGGTGATGTCGTTGCCGATGCCATGGACCACCGCCTTACCGAATTCGAATGGCGCGTTCTCGGCGTAGACGACCGGATCGTGGCCGCGCGAGATGCGGAAATAGATCGGCTGCGGGTGCTTCACCGAAGCGCGCAGCGCCGCAGCGAATTGCGGGCCGTCCGCAGTCGAGACGACCGTCAGGTCGGCGATCGAGCGCATGATGGCGATATCCTCGGTTGCGTGGTGCGAGGTGCCATAGAAGCCGAGCGAGATGCCGGTGTGGTGGCCGATCAGGCGAACCGGCTGCGCGCAATAGGCGACGTCCATGCGGATCTGCTCGCAGCAAAGCAGCGCCAGGAAAGAGGCGAAGGTCGCGACATAGGGCATGACGCCAGTGGTCGCCATGCCGGCCGCGGCCGAGACCATGTTCTGCTCGGAGATGCCGAACTGCGTGAAGCGCTCGGGAAAGCGCCGGGCAAAGCCGACGAGGCCGTTGGAGTGCTGCAGATCGGCGGTGCCGGCGACGACCGGATGGCCGGCTTCGGCGAGCTCGATCAGCGTGTCGGCGAGGGTTGCGAGCGAGGGCGCGCGCTTGTTGAGCTCGCGGTACTGCCAGCTGTCGGGATGCAAGGCTGCGCTCATTTCGCACCTTCGAGGATCATCTCGCGGGCGCGGGCTTCGTCTTCCGGCGCGAGATAGCCGAGGTGCCAGCCAGGTTCGGTCTCCATGTAGTCGATGCCTTTGCCCTTGAGCGTTTTGGCGATGATGCAGCAGGGTTTCTCGCGGCCGGTGTCGGCCTTGACCTTGCGCAGCAGGTTGGCGAGCGCGACGACGTCGTGGCCGTCGACCTCATGCACCTCCCAGCCGAAGGCGCGCCACTTTTCGTCCAGCGGTTCGACCGCGGCGACATCGTCGACCTTGCCGTCGAGCTGGTAGCCGTTGCGGTCGACGATTGCGACCAGCCTGCCCAACCGGTGGGTGGCGGCGCTGATGGCGGCTTCCCACACCTGCCCTTCCTGCATCTCGCCGTCGCCGAGCAGGACGAAGACGTTGAAGTCTTTTCCGTGGAAACGGCCGCCTAACGCCATGCCGACGCCGTTGGAAAGCGCATGGCCGATCGAACCGGAGCTGAAATCGACGCCGGGCACCTTGCGCATGTCGGGGTGATCGCCGAGCGGGCTGCCGAGGCGGGTGTAATCGTCGAGCCAGGAGCGGTCGAAGAAGTCGAGATCGGCGAGGATCGGGAACTGGCCGACCGCCGCATGGCCCTTGCCCATCAGGAAGCGATCGCGTTCGGGCCAGCCCGGCTCGCCGCGGCGGATCCGCATCGTGTCGTAGTAGAGCGTCGAGAAGATCTCGGCGCAGGAAAAGACCGACGAGTAGTGGCCGACTTTGGCAATCGAAATCAGCCTGATCGTCTCCAACCGCACGAAGCGCGCGCGCTCGCGCAGGCGGGCAGCCTGTTCGTCCGATATCCCGTCATTGCCGCTGTTGCTAGGCCATTGGCTCGCGCCTGAGGACGCCATGGTCGATCTCCTCCCATTTCCGTTTATCTGACCCTCGACAACTTATAAGTTATAAGATATTTGATTGGGCCGCAAGAACAATCGTCCGCCTTAGGGAACAGGAAATGCTGCATAATTCGGCTCGGGCAATCGACATGAGGCTGCATCTGCATTCGCAGACGGATCCGCGGCGGCACGAGCAGGATGGGCCGCTGATCATCTCCGGCGGCGACGGAGTCTATGTCCGCGACGATGCCGGAAACCGTTATATCGAAGGCATGGCCGGCCTGTGGACGGCGTCGCTCGGTTTCAACGATCAGAGATTGGCCGCCGCTGCGGCTGCCCAATTCGCCAAGCTCGCCAACTATCATACGTTCAATCACCGTTCGAACGAGCCCTGTATCGACCTGATCGAGCAACTCGCGGCGGTCTCGCCGATTCCGGACTGCAGGATATTCCTGGCCAATTCAGGTTCCGAAGCCAACGACTCCATGATCAAGCTCGCCTGGTATTATCAGGCGGCGCGCGGCAAGCCCGGGAAGCGGCGCATCATCAGCCGCAACGGCGCCTTTCATGGCAGCACGGTGATGGGCGCGGTGCTGAGCGGCCTGCCGCATATGCACCGTTCGTTCGGCATGAACATCGACGACATCCTCTATGCCGGCAAGCCGCATTTCTACAGCGAAGGGCGGGAGGGCGAGAGCGAGGAGGCGTTCGCCGACCGGCTGATCGCCGAGCTGGAGAGGATGATCCTGGTAGCCGGGCCAGACACGATCGCCGCCATGATCGCCGAGCCGGTGATGGGGGCGGGCGGCGTCATCGTGCCGCCGCAAGGTTACTTCCCCAAGCTGCGCAAGCTGCTCGACAAGCATGACATCCTGCTTCTGGCGGACGAAGTGGTTTGCGGCTTCGGCCGTACCGGCAACTGGTTCGGCAGCCAAACCTTCGATTTCAAGCCCGACATGTTCTCGGTCGCCAAGGGCCTGTCGTCGGGCTACATGCCGATCGCGGCGGTGGTCGTGTCGGATGCGCTCTATCAGTCGATCGCCGACGAGGGACACCGGAACGGCGTCTTCGGCCACGGCTTCACCTATTCGGGCCATCCCGTCGCCTCGGCGGTCGCCGCTGAGGCATTACGCATCTATCACGAGATCGATGTCGTCGGCCGCGCTCGGACGCTGGGCGCGCAGATGTTGGCAGCGCTTCGCAACGCGCTTGCCGATCATCCGATGGTAGGCGAGGTCCGCGGCGTCGGCCTGCTGG
The DNA here is from genome assembly GCF_051127865.1 of Mesorhizobium sp. RIZ17. Classification (NCBI taxonomy): domain Bacteria; kingdom Pseudomonadati; phylum Pseudomonadota; class Alphaproteobacteria; order Hyphomicrobiales; family Phyllobacteriaceae; genus Mesorhizobium; species Mesorhizobium sp. RIZ17. The sequence goes on along the minus strand of NZ_CP147861.1, from coordinate 999,273 downwards.
CCGGCCTCGAGCTGGTCGCCGACCGGCGCACGAAACAGGGCTTTCCGGCCGAGGCCAGGGTTGGCGCTCAAGTCGAACGCGCCTGCAGGCAACGCGGCATCATCCTGCGCAACATGGGCGACGTGCTGGCGCTCTGCCCGCCTTACATCATCGAGCCAGACCAGATCGACGAACTGGTCCGCGCGCTTTTCCTCGCCATCGAAGACACAAGGGAGAGCCTCTCGCTCTGAGGCTTGGCTGCCATGACAATCACCATCAGACTGGACAAAAGCATGTATCCCGAAGTCGGGCTTTTCATCGACGGCAAGTGGGGACCGGCGAACGGCGGCAAGACTGTCGAGGTTCGCAATCCCGCCACCGATGAAGTCATCGGCTCGGTTGCCATGGCAGGCGCCGCCGATCTCGACCGGGCGCTTGCGGCAGCCGAACGCGGCTTCAGGATCTGGCGCAAGGTCTCGGCCTTCGAACGCGGCAAGGTGATCCGTGAGGCCGCGCGGCTTATGCGCGAGCGCGCCGGCAGGATCGCCGGCCTGCTCAGCCTCGAACAGGGCAAGCCGCTGAGCGAGGCGACGATCGAGGTGCTGGCCTCTGCCGATATCCTCGACTGGTTCGCGGAGGAGGGGCGCCGCACTTATGGGCGCATCGTGCCTGCGAGGGCCGGCAACGTCCATCAGCTGGTCATGCGCGAGCCGGTCGGGCCGGTCGCGGCGTTCACGCCGTGGAACTTCCCGGTGTCGCAGACGATCCGCAAGATCGGCGCCGCGCTCGCCACCGGATGCTCCATCATCGTCAAGCCGCCGGAAGATACGCCTGCCTCGCCCGCCTGTCTTGCAGACGCGTTCAAGGATGCAGGCCTTCCCGACGGCGTGCTCAATCTCGTCTTCGGCAACCCGCCGGAGATTTCGAGCTACCTGATCCCGCATCCGGTGATCCGAAAAGTATCCTTCACCGGCTCCGTTCCGGTCGGCAAGCAACTCGCGGCGCTCGCTGGCCAGCATATGAAGCGCGTGACCATGGAGCTCGGCGGGCATGCGCCGGCGATCGTCTTCGACGACGCCGATCTCGACAACGCGGCGAGCCTGCTGGCGGCGGCCAAGTTCCGCAATGGCGGTCAGGTCTGCGTCTCGCCGACGCGTTTCCTGGTCCAGGAGACATCCTACGCGCCGTTCGTCGACAAGCTCGTCGGCCATGCGCGCGCTCTCAAGGTCGGCGACGGGCTGACTGAGGGCACCCGCATGGGGCCGTTGGTCAATGAACGGCGGCTGCAGGCCGTCGAGGCGATGATTTCCGAAGCGGTGGCCGAGGGCGCCAGCGTCGCGACCGGCGGCAAGCGCATCGGCAACAAGGGCGCCTTCTTCGAGCCGACCGTGCTCAGTGATCTCAGCCCCGGCATGCGCATCATGAACGAGGAGCCGTTCGGGCCGGTGGCGCTGGTCATGCCGTTCGCGACGTTCGACGAGGCGGTGGCCGAGGCAAACCGCCTGCCTTACGGGCTCGCGGCTTATGCCTTCACCCGCTCGCTGAAGACGGCGACCGAGCTTGGCGCCGAGATCGAGACCGGCATGCTGACGATGAACCATCTCGGCCTGGCGCTGCCGGAGGTGCCGTTCGGCGGCGTGAAGGACAGCGGCTACGGTTCCGAAGGCGGCTCGGAAGCGCTGGAAGCCTATCTCGTCACCAAGTTCATCAGCCAGGCGGGATTCTAGTGTCTTCCGACTGGGTTAGGCGAACATCTCCGTGTGCTGTTCGAGCTGCAGGCGGGTGCGGCGGATATGGCCGTAGAGGATGAGGCCGGCCTGTTCGCCGTCGCGCCGCTTCAGCGCCTCGAGGATCAGCCGATGCTCGTGATGCACCGCCGCCATGCCGGCCTTGCCGACCGAAGCGGCGAAAGCGCGGCGGTATTGCTGGGTGGTATTCCAGAATTTGTGGATCATCTGGGCGAGCTGAGGCATGCGCGCCCCTTCATAACTCAGGAGATGGAACTCGCGGTCGAGTTGCAGGAACTCGTCGATGCTGCCGGCGGCTTCGATGCGCGAGACGAGGTCTTCCAGGCGCGCAAGCGTTTCGGGCGAAAGGTTGGCGCTGCTTTCGGAAAGCGCCAGCGGCTCCAGGCGCTCGCGGATCTTGTAGATCTCGATGCATTCGGCGCGATCGAGCTTGGAAATCCAGGCGCCGCTGTTGGGCACGAGGATGACCAGCCCCTCGCTTTCCAACTGCCGCAGCGCCTCGCGCACCGGAATGCGGCTGATGCCGTATTCTTCGGCGAGCTCCTCCTGGCGGACGCGGCTGCCCGGCCGCAGCCGCCCCGACAGGATGGCGTCGCGCAGCGCATCCGTGACGCGGCCGCTGGCCAGGGCGGCGCCGTTGCCCTCGGTTCCGCCGCTTGCGCGTCTGCCGGCCATGATCTCAGTTCCCCGCATGGTGTTGATCCCCAGGATGTTAGTGCATCGGCGAGCGGGTGGGAATCGGCACGAACCAGCCGCTCACAAATGAGGGTTGGCCGGATGCCAGAGGCGGCGCTTTGTCTCCCGCTCATAGGCCTTACCGGCCGGGAACGAGACCAGCTCAAGCTGCATCCCCCAAGGACTCAGGAAATAGACCCAGCTCTGACCGGCGCTCAGCCCCTCGGTGCGCACCGTCGGCTCGCCCAGCACGCGCACGCCCCGCGCCTTGAGATAGGCGACGGCCTCGCCGATATCGTCGACATAGAAGGCGAGATGATGCCCGCCGACATCGCTGTTCCTGGGTTGGACGCCGTCCTGTTCGGGAGCGGAATATTCGAAGATCTCGAAATTGGAGCCGTGCCGGCAGCGCAGGAATTTGAGCCGCTTCATCACGGTTCTCGGATGGACGTTGAGATGGGTTTCCATCCAGTCTCCGTCGGACCGGAAAGGTCCGAGCTCATAGAAGGGCTCGCAGCCGATGACCTCGACGAAGAAACGGACGGCTTCGTCCAGATCGGGAACGGTGAAGCCGATATGATCAGTGCCGCGCAGGCCCGGAAGGCCGTTGCGGGCATGGCTGGTTTCATGAAGCATTGCTTGTCCGGCATCTAAAATCCGACATGACCGTATCCAACATGTGGCAATTGGCAAGAAAATTAGCGGATCTGGCTGAATAAATTCGCCGGATTGTATCCAATAATAGATTTGGCATCTGTGGAGGATTTCATGACAGACAGGACCGCTTACGATCCGGCGTTGGGCATAGCCTATGTCAATGGCAGCTATATGCCGCTCGCGGAGGCTGCCATTCCGATTACCGACCGAGGCTTCGTGCGGTCCGATGCGACCTATGACGTCACCCATGTCTGGAAGGGCCGCTTCTTCAGGCTCGACGACCATATCGAGCGCTTCCTGGCCTCGATGCGCGGCCTGCGTATGAGCCTGCCGCTGTCGAAGGCCGAGATAGCCGACATCCTGGTCGAATGCGTGCGCCGGAGCGGGCTGCGCGATGCCTATGTGCAGATGACCTGCACGCGCGGCGTGCCGCCGGCCGGCACCCGCGATCCCAGGCTCTGCCAGAACCGGCTCTACGCTTTCGCGCAGCCTTTCGTCTGGATCGCCAATGACGAGCAACGCCGCGACGGGCTGAAGATGGTGGTGAGCTCGGTGCAGCGCATCCAGCCAGAATCGCTCGATCCGCGCATCAAGAATTTCCACTGGCTCGACCTGACGATGGGCATCTTCGAGGCCTACGACAACGACGCCATCGTCGCCGTGCTCAACGACGGCAAGGGCAATGTCACCGAAGGCGCGGGCTTCAATATCTTTTCGGTGAAGCACAACGTCATCACCACGCCGGAGCGCGGCGTCTTCGAGGGCATGACGCGCCGCACGGTGATCGAGCTGGCCGGCGAAGCAGGCGTGACCTGCGAGGTGCGGCCGCTGCCGATCGAGGAATTGGGCGAGGCCGACGAGATCTTCATCTCGAGCTCTGCCGGCGGTATCATGCCGGTGACGGTGCTCGATGGCCGCATCTACGGCAACGGCAAGCCCGGCCCGATCACCAATCGCATCCACGATCTCTACTGGGCCGCGCACAGGGAAGGTCCGCTCTGCACGCCGGTCAATTATGAGACGGCCGCATGAGCGCGCAAACACAACGCGTTTTCCTGGTGACTGGCGGCACGCGCGGCATCGGCGCCGCCTGCGTCGAACGGCTGGCGGCGGATGGCGCGCGGGTCGTCTTCACCGGGCGCGATCGGGCCGCCGCCGATGATGTGATCGCCGCGGTCCCCGGCGCCATCTTCGCCGCCGGCGACGCGACCAGCGAGGCCGACTGCAAGCGCGCGGCCGAGATCGCGCTGGAGCTTGGCAAGGGGCGTATCGCCGGCCTGGTCAACAATGCCGGCGCCGGCGGGCGCGCCGCCTTCGACCAGACGACGCTCGACGATTGGAACAGGACGATGACGGCCAACACCACCTCGGCCTATCTGTTCACGCGTCATGCGCTTTCGGGTCTGCGGGCCGCGCGCGGCGCCGTGGTGACGATCTCGTCGGTGGCCGGCCTTGTCGGCGAGGAGGGGCTTGCGATCTACACCGCCTCCAAGGCGGCGCTGATCGGCCTGACGCAAGCGCTGGCGCTCGAATATGGCTCGGAGGTGCGTTTCAACGCCGTCTGCCCGGGTCAGATCGCCACGCAGATGATGGCGAAGACGCTTGCCATTCCCGGCCGCCGCGAGCGGCTGGAAAAGCGCATCCCTGCGGCGCGCCTCGGCACACCGGAAGATGTCGCGGAGGCGGTCGGCTGGCTGCTCTCTCCCGCCGCGGGCTTCGTCAACGGCGCGGTGCTCAGCGTCGACGGCGGCGAGACCGCCGGCTTCATGACGCCGCGCGACGATCCGAAGGCCTGACTTTCAGCCCAGCGGCCGCCCCTGATCGGCCATGACCTGGCGCAAGCCGCGCTCGATATCGGCGGGGCGTGCACAAGCGGCGGCCTCCAGTACCTTGGAAATGCTTGGCGAAGCCTCGCCGCCATGCACGCGCTGGACCGGCTGGTCGAGCCAGTCGAAGCAGCGGTTCTGGATCTCGGCGGCGAGCAGGCCGCCATAGGACGTGCCGCGCGCGCCTTGCTCGACCACCAGCACATTGCCGGTCTTGCGGATCGAGGCTTCGATAGTCTGCCAGTCGAGCCCGGCGCGATCGAGCGAGCGCAGGTCGATGACCTCGGCGTCGACGCCGAGACGTTCGACCGCCTCGAGCACCGGGCGCACCATGGCGAGGTAGGTCAGGAGGGTCATCGCCGTGCCCTGGCGCACGACCTTGGCCTTGCCGAGCGGGATGAAGTAGTCGAGGTCGTCGATCGGCGCCGGGCCGGTGGAATTGTAGAGATCGACATGCTCGATGACGAGCACCGGATCCTTGCATCGCAGCGCGCTGTTCATCAGCCCGACATAGTCGAAGGGGGACGAGGGGGCGACGATGCGCCAGCCGGGCGAGGTGGCGAAGATGCCGGCCGGGTCCATGGAGTGCTGCGAACCGTAACCGGTGCCCATGGCGACCTTGGTGCGCAGCACCAGCGGCACGTCGATATCGCCGCCGAACATGTGGCGCGCCTTGCCGATCTGGTTGAAGACCTGGTCGGCCGCCACCCACATGAAGTCCGGATACATGAACTCGACGACCGGAATATAGCGGCCGTCCATGGCAATGCCGCCGCCGAGCCCGGTGAAGGCGGCCTCGCTGATCGGCGTGCCGAGCACCCGGTCGGGGAAGGCGGCGGCAAGGCCGCGCGTCGCGCCGTTGGTGCCGCCCTTCAGCCGGTGCACATCCTCGCCCATGATGACGATGCGGTCGTCCGTCGTCATGCGGCGCTGCATGACGTTGGCCACCACATCGATAAATTTGGCGTCGCCGGCGATCGCGCCGCCGAAGGTTTCAAGTTCCTCCGTGCGCTGGCCGGATAGCTCGGAGAGATCGCTGCGTATGCCGTGGTCGCGAAAACCTTCGTCCGGCCAGAGCGCCGGCTTGATGCGGTTCTTGCCTTCCACCTGCTCGACGAGGTCGGCGGCGACCTCGGCCATCAGCGCAAGCGCGCGTTCGCGCAGAGCGGCAACGCCTGAGCTGCCGATGATCTGACGCTGTTCCATTTCGCTCGCCAGCCGGTCGAGCGGGTCGCGCGCGCGCCATGCCGCCTCCTCGGCCTTGTCGCGATAGCCGAAGGCGCTGCCGGGCAGGGGGCCGTTCTGATGGAAGTAGCGGTAGACATCGGCCTCGATGATGGCTGGCCCGCCGCCATTGCGCATCAACTCCATGGCTTCCTTCGTCGCAAGATAGACGGCGAGGGGATCCATGCCGTCGACTTTCCAGGCGGGAATGGCGAAGGCCAATCCGCGTGCCGACAGGCGCGGCTCGGCGGTCGCTTCCTCGACATGGGTCGAGACGGCGTAGCGGTTGTTCTCGATGAAGAAGCAGAGCGGCAGCTTCCAGGCGGCGGCGATGTTCATCGTCTCCAGCACCGAGCCGATGTTGACGGCGCCGTCGCCGAAATAGGCAAAGGCCACGTCGCCCTTGCCGGCACGCTTGTGCGCCCAGGCCGCGCCCGCGGCCAGCGGCACGCCGCCACCGACGATCGCGTTGGTGCCGAGATTGCCGGCCTCGGCCCAGCGCAAGTGCATCGAGCCGCCGCGACCGCGACAGAAACCCTGCGCGAGACCGAGGATCTCGGCCAGCGATCTTTGCGCCAGGCCGCGAATGGCCGGCGAGAAATCGTCGGCGGGCGCCAATCCCGTCGGCGCGACATAGCGGATCGACTTGGCGAGGAACTGATGATGCGCGCGATGGGATCCATTGATCTGATCGGTTGCGCGCATCAACGCGGCGGAGCCGACGGCGCCGCCTTCCTGGCCGACCGCGGAATGGGCGGGACCATGCACCAGTCCCTGGCCGGCAAGTTCCAGGACTTTCTCCTCGAAGGCACGGATGAGATGGGCCGAAACCAGCATCGATTCCAGCACGGCCGGATCGGCGTCATCCCAGTCGGCGCGTGTCGTGTGGAGCTCGCGCCAGGGGGCAGACGGGGCCAATGTCGCGTAGTCGGGCATCGTACTTCCTGGCGCGCTGGTGGCTGGTTTGAGAAGCTTATTGGATACGATAGAGGCGTATCGTGCTTTTTAAAAGGCAAAAATTGCCTATATTCATTATCATTGGATACATTGAGTGGATATGCCAGTCTCTGGCCGAGGCGCGCGATGCGATCGGCCCTCGATACCGCGCGTCAGCCTTGTCAGTCCGCCTCGGGCACGAGAATGCGCGTCACATGTTCGGCAATGGCCAGGCTGGAGGTCAGGCCGGGACTTTCGATACCGAACAGATTGACCAGGCCGGCGCTTCCATGGGTCGTCGCATCCTGGATGACGAAGTCGCTGTTTTCTTCGCCCGGACCGGAGAGTTTCGGCCGAATGCCGCTATAGGCCGGCTGCAGGCTGTCGTCGGCCAGATCCGGCCAGTATTTGCGGATCGCATCGTAGAAGCGTTTGCCGCGCGCCGGATCGACGCGGTAGTCGAGCGTGTCGGTCCATTCGACGTCCGGCCCGAACCGGGCCGTGCCGCCGAGATCAAGCGTCAGGTGAACGCCAAGCCCGCCCGGTTCGGGCACGGGGTAGATCAGCCGCGAGAAGGGCGCTCGGCCCGCCACCGAGAAGTAATTGCCCTTGGCGTAGCGAAGCGTCGGCAAGAACTGCCGACCGAAGCCTTCGAGCGAGCCCGCCAGCGCCACGGCGCCAAGGCCGGCCGCGTTGATGAGGCGCGGTGTGGCGATCTCGAAACCTTCACCGCTTGCCGTGTCGCTCGTCTGGAGCACGATACGACCGGCATCGATGCGGCCCGAAACGATGCGTGTGTTGAGCGACAGCATCGCGCCGCTTTCCTCGGCGTCGCCGTGCAGGGCGAGCATGAGGGCGTGGCTGTCGATGATACCGGTGGAGGGCGAGAGCAGCGCCTTGGTGCAATGAAGCGCCGGCTCCAGGGTCTGCGCTTCAGCGGCGGAAACGAAGCGCAGATCGTCGACGCCGCAGGCCGCGGCGCCGGCTCGGATCGCGGCAAGCACGGGTTCCTGGGCCTCGTCGGTCGCGACGATCAGCTTGCCGGAGCGGCGGTGCGGGATCGCGCGTTCCGCGCAGTAGCGGTAGAGCATGTCGCGGCCGGCGACGCAGAGCCGGGCCTTCAGCGATCCTTGCGGATAGTAGATGCCGGCATGGATCACTTCCGAATTGCGCGAGCTCGTCGCGGTGCCGATGGCAGCCGCCGCCTCGAGGATCAGCGTGTCCAGGCCGCGCGCGGCCATCTTGCGCGCAATCGCCAGACCAACCACGCCGGCGCCGGCGACGATGCAGTCGATCTGTTCCATTCTCAGCCTGCCTTGGCCGTGTCGGCGGCGCGCCTGCCGAGCAGCCGTTCGAGAATCACGTTTCCACCCTCGGTGATATCGGCGATGATCGCACGTTCGGCGGCATCGGCATCCTTCTTTTCGACCGCGGCGAGCACCGCGTGGTGATTGTCGATCATGGCGCGGCCGCCTTCATGATAGGATTCCGCGATCAGCGGACCCATCTGCAGCCAGAGCCGGTTAAGGATGCCGCGCAGCACCACCATGTCGCCAATGTCGGCAAGCGCGAAGTGGAATGTCTGGTTGAGCTCCAGCCCTTCGGTCCAGTTCCTGTCGGCGATCGCGCGCTCGTTGCGGGCGATCAGATCGCGCAGCCGCTCGATATCCCTGGCCGTCGCCTTGAGCGCGGCCTCGCGCGCGGCGAGACCTTCGAGCTTCAGCCTGATCTGGCGGATCTCGCGATAGCGTTCCAGCGTGATGATGGGAACGCGCACCTCGCGCGCCGATTTCTGCACCAGCGCCTCGTCCTGGATCAGGCGAAGGATCGCGTCGCGCACCGGCGTGACGCTGGTTCCGAGCGACTGGGCGAGGTCGCGGATGGTCAGCCTGGCATCCGGCGCGAAACGCCCCTTGATCAGCGCCTCGGCGACGCGCGCATAGACGGTCTCGCCGAGGTTTTCGCGCTCGAGCGTTTCGAAGCTGAAGCTCGCCATGCCGTTCCCGTCCCGTTTTTGGCCGCCGGCCCAAAAGAGCTTGACAGTATATCTTATAAGAAACATGATGCATCAAACAGCATAATGCAAGAGGGAACTGCGACCCCTTGGACGAGGGGAGGCAGGGCAATTCCCGCTTGGATGCCTGCAGACAGGAGCCGTCATGGACGCCAGACCGAATTCCCCAGAAGCCCGCGACATCCGCTACCACCTGCACGGCTACACCAACGCCCGCAAGCACCAGGAGACGGGGCCGCTGGTGATCGAAAAGGGCGATGGCATCTATGTCGAGGACATCGCCGGCAATCGCTATATCGAGGCGATGGCGGGGTTGTGGAGCGTCGCCGTCGGCTTCTCGGAAAAGCGACTGGTGGATGCTGCGACGAGGCAGATGTCGAAGCTGCCCTTCTATCACGACTTCGGCTCGAAGGCGCATTCGCCGTTGATCGACCTGGCTGAGCAACTGGTTCAGATGGCGCCGGTGCCGATGAGCAAGGCCTATTTCACCAATTCCGGTTCCGAGGCCAACGACACCGCGATCAAGATGATCTGGTATCGGTCGAACGCGCTCGGCCAGCCGGCGCGCAAGAAGATCATCAGCCGCAAGCGCGGCTATCATGGCGTCACCATCGCCTCGGCGAGCCTGACCGGCCTGCCCAACAACCATCTCTCCTTCGACCTGCCGATCGCCAATATCCTGCACACGTCGACGCCGCATCACTGGCGCGACGCGGAGCCCGGCGAAAGCGAGGAACAGTTCTCCGCGCGGCTCGCCGACGATCTGGAAAAGCTCATCCTTGCCGAGGGGCCTGAAACGATCGCCGCCTTTATCGGCGAGCCGATCATGGGCGCCGGTGGCGTCGTCGTTCCGCCTGCCGGCTATTGGGAAAAGATCCAGGCGGTGCTGTCGAAATACGACATCCTGCTGGTGGCCGACGAGGTGATCTGCGGTTTCGGCCGCACCGGCGAGATGTTCGGCTCGCAGACCTTCGGCATCAAGCCCGACATCTTGGTGCTGTCGAAGCAGATTTCGTCCTCCTACCTGCCGATCTCGGCGCTCGTCATCAATGACAAGGTGTTCGAGCCGATCGCCGACGAGAGCGACCGCATCGGCACCTTCGGCCACGGCTTCACCGGTGGCGGTCATCCGGTCGCCGCGGCCGTCGCGCTGGAGAACATCAAGCTGATCGAGGAGCGCGACCTCGTCGGCAACGCGCGCAAGGTCGGCGCGCATCTGCAGGCAAGGCTGCGCAAGCTCGCCTCGCATCCGCTGGTCGGCGAGGTGCGCGGCGTCGGCCTCATCGCGGCCGTTGAGCTCGTCGCCGACAAGGCAAGCCAGGCGCCCTGGGGCAAGCCGGCGGCGCTCGGCGCGCTGGTCAACGGCTTCCTGCAGCAGAACGGCGTCATCTCGCGCAATATGGGCGACGCCATCGCCTTCTGTCCGCCGTTGATCATCACCGAGGCGCAGGTCGACGCTTTGGTCGATGCGTTCGAGCGTTCGCTCGACGCCGCGTTGCCGCAGGTTCGGGCGCAGGGCTGAGCCAGCCTAGAGCAGTCGAAACGCCCTGTCGGGCGCGCGGCCTATCGCGCGCATTGACACATAAGATATAAGATGTAAGTTGTGAGTTGCGCGATCCAAAAGAGCTGAATGGATACATTTGTACGAAATTCCGCATTTTGAAGTTTGAAATGCCGACGAAGAAGTGGCAGATTGGATACAAAACTGACCGGGATTAACCGGTCGATCGAGTAGAAACTCCAGGCCCTCCAAGGGCAGCTGTTCAAATGGGAGACTGATATGAGTGGATTGAAGAAGACGCTGGCTTTGGCGCTGTCGGCGACGGTGCTGTCGGCCGGAATGGCGCATGCCGCCGACTGGTGGCCGTTCAAGATCGCCTCGGCGAAGGATGGCGACCTCAAGAAGGTCGGAGAAATCGAATACAAGCCGCTCGACAAGGCGGAGAAGCCCTGGAAGCTCTGCGTGCTCTTCCCACATCTGCAGGACAGCTATTGGGTGTCGGTGGACTACGGCATCGTCGAGGAGGCCAAGCGCCTGGGCGTCAAGGTGACGGTGCTGCAGGCGGGTGGATACACCGCGCTGCCGAAGCAGATCTCGCAATATGACGACTGCGTCGCCGCGGGCGCCGACGCCATCCTGATCTCGGCGATCTCGGAAGCCGGCATGGCCGCCAAGATCAACGAAGGCATGGGCAAGGGCATCGTCAACATCGCCGTCGCCAATCCGATCCTGGAGACGCCGATAACCGCCCGCATCACGCCCGATTTCTACCAGAAGGGTTTTCAGACCGGCGAGTATGTGAAGAAATTTCTCGGCGACAAGCAGGGCACCGCGGTTGCATTCCCGGGTCCGCAGGGCAGCGGCTGGGCCGAGACCTACATGAACGGCTTCCGTGACAGCACCAAGAGCGGCAACATCAAGCTGGTCGGCGAAATGTTCGGCGAGGCCAGCGTGCCGGCGCAGCTCAAGCTGGTCGAGGATGCGCTGCAGACCCATCCGGACGTCAACGTCATCTGGGGCGGCGCGCCGACGGCGGAAGCCGCGATCGGTGCCGTCGCCGACGCCAGCCTGAGCAACGTGACGATCATGTCCTCCTATGAGAACCAGACTATGCTGAAGGCCGTCAAGGACGGCTCGGTGCTGGGCTTCGCCACCGAATATCCCGTCATCATGGGGCGCATCGGCGTCGACCTCGCGGTCCGCGCCCTGGAAAAGAAGGATCACGAGAAGGTCCTGCTGGTTGCCCCCGGCATCGTTACCAAGGACAATGTCGACAAGATCGACACGACCCAGATCTTCGCGCCGGACAACTGGCGCCCCGTGTTCTCGGTCGAATAGTAACGTGGCCGCCGGCGCGGCCTTCAGCTTCGCGATTGGATCGCGATCCTCCCGGCCTGACCGCCTTGCAGAAGGCGGTCAGGCGACTTGATGCAATTCCTGGCAAAACCGCCGCGCAGTTTACTCGAATTGCTCTTGCCGGCTTTGGGGCCTTTGGACGAGATGCTGCAAGTTACAGGGTTCACCAAGAGATTCCGAGGCGTAGCCGCGCTCGACAATGTCGACTTCTCCCTCAACGAGGGCGAGGTCCATGCGTTGCTTGGCGAGAATGGCGCCGGCAAGTCGACGCTCATCAATCTCATTGCCGGCACGTTTCCCTGGGCCGAAGGCGTCTACCGCATCAATGGCCGCACCATCACCAGCCTGACGCCGCAGGTGGCGCAAGAGATCGGCATTGCCGCGGTCTTCCAGGAATTCAGCCTGGTTCCGGACCTAACCGTGGTCGAAAACATCTTCCTCGGCCGGGAACAGTCATCCGGGCTGTTCCTGAAACGCAAACAGATGCGCCAGGCAGCGGCCGAGTTGCTGGACAGCCTCGGCTTCCATTTGCCGCTCGACGAGAAGGTCGCATTCCTATCGCGCGCGCAAAAGCAGATGGTCGAGATCGCTAAGGCGCTGCGCATGCGGCCGAAGGTGCTCATCCTCGACGAGCCGACCGCGTCGCTCACCGACGGCGAGGCGGAGAAACTGTTCAACGCCGTGGTGCTGCTCAAGGCGCGCGGCGTCGGCATCATCTATGTCTCGCATCGTATGAGCGAGATCCGCAATCTCTCCGACCGCGTCACCGTGCTGCGCGGCGGCAAGAAGATCGGCACGGTCGTCACCGCCGAGATTTCGGACGAGGGGCTGATCGAGATGATGGTCGGCCGTCCCGTCGACCAGCTTTTTCCGAAGATCGAGCACAAGCCCGGCGCAGTCAGGCTCGAAGTGCGGGATCTCACGACGGAAAAGCACTCCGTCATCGGCGCTTCCTTTATCGCCCGCGCGGGCGAGGTGGTCGGCTTGGCCGGTCTCGTCGGCTGCGGGCGCAGCGAACTCTGCCGCGCCGTCTTCGGCCTGGAGACCGTCGAGGCCGGCGCGATCATGCTGGGCGACAAGGCGGTCGAGCGGCCGACGCCGACGTCGATGCTTGCCGCCAATGTCTGCTATTTCCCGGCAGATCGCGGCTCGGAGGGCCTGGCGCTGGCACGCTCGGCGCGCGAGAACGCAACCATGAGCTCGCTCGACCTGCCGGAACTGTCGTCCGGGCCGGTGCTGAAATTCTGGCGCGAGAACGAGACGATCAAGACGCCGCTCGCCAATCTGGCGCTGAGGCCCATGGCGCCTGAGCGCAAGGCGTCCGCCTTCTCCGGCGGCAACCAGCAGAAGCTGATGCTGGCGCGCGGGCTGATGAAGCCGTTCGACGTCTACCTGTTCGACGAACCGACCGTCGGCATCGATGTCGGCGCCAAGGCCGATGTCTACAATCTCATCAAGTCGCTGGTCGAGGCCGGCGCCTCGGTCGTGGTCTCGACATCCGAATTGCCGGAGCTGATCAATCTCGCCTCGCGGGTCTATGTCATGCATGAAGGCAAGGTGGTCGCCGAGCTTGCACAGGATGAGCTCAGCGAAGCCCAGGTCCTGTCGCATTATTTCGGAGGTCGCGCATGAGCTCGGAAACGGCGACCATGACCGTTGCCAACGCGCCATCGCATCGCGCGAGCCGGCTCGACCGCTTCCTCATGCAAGGCGGCATCGTCATCACGTTCCTGGTCGTGGCGGTGGTCGCGACCGCGCTGATCGAGCCACGCTTCCTCAACCGGCTCAACCTGCTCAATGTCATGCGCAATTTCGCGCTGCTGCTCATCCCGTCGCTGGCGCAGATGCTGGTGATGACGGCCGGCGGCTTCGACCTCTCCGTCGGCGCCGTGGTGGCGGCGACCTCGGTGGTGGCGGCTGCCGTGATGCTTGTCGGCAGCGGCTATTTCCCGGGCATGGAGCTGGTCGTCATCCTTGCCTCGCTGGTCATCGCGCTCGGCGCCGGCGCGCTTGTCGGGCTGGTCAATGCCGGGCTTGTGGCGACCTTCTCGCTCTCGCCCTTCATGGTGACGCTGGCGATGATGTCGGTGCTGATGGGCATCGCGCTCTATTTCACGCAAGGCATCCCGATCTATGGCGTGGCCGACTCCTTCATTGCCAATGTCGGACGCGGCCAGTTCCTCAGCCTGCCGATCGTGCTCTGGGTGGGATTGGCGGTGCTTGCCGCCTGCATCGTCATGCAGCGCTTCACGGCGCTCGGCCGCCACATCTATGCGGTCGGCAGCGATCAGCGCTCGGCGCGCCTGTCGGGAGTCTCCACCGGCCGCACGCTGATGGTGGCCTATATGCTTGCCGGCCTGCTCGCCGCGCTCACCGGCTTCCTGATGACGTCGCGGCTCGGCTCCGGCCAGTCGACGATCGGCGGAACCCTGGCGCTCGAAACCATTGCCGCTGCCGTCATCGGCGGCGTCTCGCTGCGCGGCGGCGTCGGCCGCGCGGAACTGGTGGCGCTTGCGGCGCTGTTCCTGTCGGTCATCGCCAACGCGATGAACCTGGTGCAGGTCGACAGCAAGTACCAGACGCTGGTGCTCGGCGCGGTTTTGATCATAGCCTTAGCCATCGAACGGCTTCTGCTGAGGAAGCGGCAGTCATGAGCATGGAGGCCAAGACACAACCGATGGCTCAGAGCTCCGGCCTTTCGCTGAAAGAGTTATTGCGCGCCGCGCGTTTGCCGATCGCCATTGTCGTTGTCCTCATCCTGTTCGGCCTGGTCGAGCCGCGTGTTCTGTCCCTCGGCAATTTCCGCAACATCGCGCTGCAGGCGAGCTATCTCGCGATCTTCGCCATGGCGCAGACCATGGTGCTTCTGACCCGCGGCTTCGACCTTTCTCTCGGCTACACCGTCTCGCTGGTCAGCGTCGCCGCCTCGATGGCGATGGTGGCGATGGGCGGCGGCGATGCCTCGATCCTCTATGGCGTCGGCGCCGCGGTGCTAATCGCCGGCGCGATCGGCCTCGCCAACGGCGTGCTGATAGCCGGCATCGGCATCAACCCGCTGGTGACGACGCTCGGCATGGCCAATATGGTGCTGGCCTTCGCCTCGACGATCAGCGGTGGCTTCCCAGTCACCGGCTTGCCGAAGGGCCTCACCGCCGAGTTCGCGCAGGGATCGCCGCTCTCGATTCCGATGCCGATCTGGATCGCCGCGCTGGCGTTCGTGCTGTTGTTCCTCGTGCTCAAGGCGACGCGCTTCGGTCGAAGCCTCTATATCATCGGCGCCAATCCCAGGGCGGCGGTGGCGGCAGGCATCCGCACCGTGCCGGTGCTGGTGCTGGCCTACGTGCTTTGCGCGCTGCTGGCAGCGCTCGGCGCCCTTTTGCTCACCGCGCGCACCGGCTCCGGCGAGCCCAATCTCGGCGGCAATCTCACACTGGAAGCCATCGCGGCCGCCGTGGTCGGCGGCGTGCGCCTTTCCGGCGGCGAGGGCGGCGTGGGTGCCGCCGTGCTCGGTGCGCTGTTCGTCACCGTGCTCTCCAACGGCATGAACCTCGTCCAGATCGACGGTTATCTGCAGCAGATCTGCCTGGGCGTCATCATCATCGTCAGCCTGATCGTCAATCGCGACGAAGCCAGGCGCTGATACTCCAACCCTTCGGGAAGCTCGTATGGCCTATCAAGTTTGCATCGATATCGGCGGCACCTTCACCGACTGCCTTGTCTCGAACAGCAAGGGCGAGATCGCCATCTTCAAGTCGCCGACGACGCCGGGCGAATTCGAAAAAGGCTTCATCAACGTGCTGCATGTCGCGGCCGAGGGGTATGGCCTGAGCGGCGCCGACTTCATGAGAGAGATCGACCTCATCGTGCACGGTTCGACCGTGTCCACCAACGCGCTGGTCGAGCGCAAGACGGTCAAGGTCGGCCTCATCCTGACCGCCGGTCACCAGGACATACTGGTGCTGCGCGAAGGTCCGCGCAAAGGCGCCTTCCAGTGGCGGCTGAACTATCCCGATCCCTATGTGCCGCGGCATCTCACCAAGACCGTCGCCGGCCGTATCGACGCGCGCGGCCGCGAGCTTGCGCCGCTTTCGCTGGATGACGTGCGCAAGGCCGCCGCCGAGTTCCGCGGCCTGGGCGTCGAGGCGATCGCCGTCGGCCTCTTATGGTCGGTAGTCAATCCGGCGCATGAGCTTGCCGTGCGCGAGATCCTGGAGAAGGAGCTGCCCGGCATCCCGGTGACGCTCAGCCACGAGATCAACCCGATGCCGCGTGAATACAAACGCATCATCGCGGCCGCGATCGATGCCTCGATCAATCCGATCGTGCGCACCTATATCGAGAAGCTGAAGACGGCGCTCGACGAGGAAGGTTTCGAAGGCGAACTGCTGCTGGCCAATTGCGTCGGCGGCATGATGCCTTTGGCTGAGATGATCCGGAAGCCGATCTACAGCGTCATGTCCGGCCCGACGCTGGCGCCGATGGCGGCGCTGGCGCTCTCCGACGAGCCCGACATCATCGTCGGCGACATGGGCGGCACCACCTTCGACGTGTCGGCGCTGCGCGACCACCAGATCATCGTCACGCCGGACAGTATGATCCATGACGATTCGCTCGGCATTCCCAAGGTCGACGTGCGCTCGGTCGGCGCCGGCGGCGGCTCGATCGCCTTCGTCGACGAAGGCGGGTTGCTGCAGGTCGGTCCGCGCAGCGCCGGCGCGCGGCCGGGCCCGGCCTGCTACGGCCAGGGCGGCACCGAGCCGACTGTGACCGATGCCAATGTCGTGCTTGGCATTGTCGATCCGGATTACTTCCTCGGCGGCAAGATGCAGCTGAAGCGCGAGTTGGCGGAGGCCGCGGTCGACAAGATTGCCGCGCGGCTCGGTGTGACGCGCGAGGAAGCCGCCTACGCGATCTACACCACCAGCAACCACAACATGGTGGCGGCGATCGAGGAGATCACCGTGCGCGAAGGCATCAATCCGCGCGACTCCTTCTTCGTCTGCGGCGGCGGCGCCACCGCCATCCACATCGCCGAGATGGCCGATATCCTCGGCTTGAAGCGCTACATGGTGCCGCGCTTCATGGCCGGCCTCAGCGCTTTCGGCGGCCTGATCTCCGATATCCGCTCGGAAGAGAGCGCGGTGCTGCTCACCTCCGATGCCGACTTCAACGTTGCCGGCGTCAACGATGCGCTGAAGCGCCTGAAACAGGCCGGCAACAATTTTCTCGCCGAAGCCGGCGTCGCGGCGGAAAACCGCCAGTTCGAATTCTCCTTCCTCGGTCGTTACGAATACCAGTCCTTCGAGATTGAGGTGCCGTTCGAGGCCAAGGACGGGATGGTGTCCGAGAGCGATCTGCCGGGTCTGGTCGAGGCCTTCCACAAGATGCATGAGCGCATCTATTCGATCCGCGCCGACAACGACGTCGTCGAGTTCACGGCGTGGAAGCTGCGCGCCATCGGCAAGCGCTCCGGCCAAGACATCTGGCAGAAGAACACGCTGCCCGATCAGGTCGGCGCCATCGACCTGAAGGCCAGGCGCGGCATCTACCAGCAGGAGAGCGGCCGTGTCGAAACGGTGCCCGTCTACGAACTTGCGCAGCTACGTGCCGGCGCGCAGCTTGCCGGCCCCTGCCTTGTCGAAGCCGAGACCTTCACGGCTTATCTCAAGGACCAGCATCAAGGGCAGATCGACCGTTACGGCAATCTCGTCGTCAACATCGCCTAGTTCCACAATCACGTGAGAGAACGACCCATGGACTCCATCAACAGGCTCGAACTCGACGTCGTCACTGAACGCCGTGTCGACCCCTTCCTGATGTCAGTGCTGAAAAGCCGCTTCGAGGTGATCGTGCGTGAGATGACCCTGGTCGTCATGCGCGCCAGCCGCTCGGCGGTGATCAAGAACGCGCGCGACTTCTCCTGCGCCATCCTGACCTACGATCACCGGCTGGTCTCGGTCGAGGACGCCCTGCCGATCCACGTCATGTCTATGGACATGGCGACGCGGCCGCTGACCGACCTGTTCGACGACATCACGCAGGGAGACATCTTCCTCAACAACTGCCCCTACACCGGCGGCACGCACCATGCCGACCTGATCATGGCGATGCCGGTGTTCTTCGAGGGCGAGCCGCTGTTCTGGGTCGTGGCGCTGTCGCACCACGCCGACACCGGCGCGCCAGTGCCGTCGACCTATCTGCCCTTCGCCAAGAACATCTTTGAGGAAGGCATGCATTTCCCTTGCGTGCGCGTCGCGCAGAATTACGAGGAGAAGAAGGACATCCTGCGCATCGGCACGATGCGCAACCGCGTGCCGGACATGTGGCTGGGCGACGTGCGCGCGCAGATCGGCGCCTGCCGCACCGGCGAGCGCCGCATCAGCGAGTTGTTCGCGCGCTACGGCCGCGACACCATTCTCGGTTTCGTCGAGGATTGGTTTGACTACGGCGCGCGCTGCGCCAAGGCGGCGATCGCCAAGCTGCCGGCCGGCAGCTACAGCTACGAGACTCGCCATGACCCGGTGCCGGGCGTCGCCGACGAAGGCATCCCGGTCAAGGTGACGATCAATGTCTATCCGGAGAAGGGCGAGATCGTCGTCGACGTGCGCGACAACATCGACAATGTGCCGGGCGGCCTTAACCTGTCTGAGAACACCGCGACCGGCTCCTGCCGCATCGGCGTTTTCAACAATCTCGACGAAAGCATTCCCCACAATGAGGGCGCGAAGTCGCAGATCAAGGTGCTGTTGCGCGAGGGAAGCGTCGTCGGCAAGCCGAAATATCCGGTCGGCACCTCGGTCGCCACCACCAATGTCAACGACCGGCTGATGATCGCCGGCAATTGTGTCTTCTCGCGCATGGGCGCGCCTTACGGTCAGGCCGAGAGCGGCTCGCACCTGCCGGCCGGCGTCGGCGTCATCTCCGGCGCGGACCCGTTCAAGCACGGCAAGTCCTATGTCAACCAGGTCTTCGTCGGTTATGCCGGCGGCGGCGCCCGCCACGGCTTCGACGGCTGGCTGACCTATTGCGGTCCGGCCAATGCCGGCCTCATCCAACTCGACTCGGTCGAGGTCGACGAGTCGATGTATCCGATCGTCATCGAGCGTCGTGGCGTGCTGCCCGGATCGCAGGGCTTCGGCGAGTTCGAGGGCGCGCCGGCGACCGGCGGCGTCTTCTATCCGCTCGACCACGACATGACGATTGTCTACGCGGCGGACGGCACCAGCTTCCCGCCGCGCGGCGTGCTGGGCGGGGGCGACGGCAAGGAGAGCGAGACGATCAAGCTCCGCGCCGGCGAAAAGATCGTGCTGCCGGCCTTCAGCGAGGAGACGATCGAGGACGGCGCCAGGATCGAATT